>NZ_LBGV01000002.1:0-10000 GCF_001274635.1 Persicobacter sp. CCB-QB2
TTATGACTACCGGTCTGTGCCCGGTGAATTCCCGGTCAATACAGAAAACTATAAGCACACGACGATCATCGCCTGTCAATGGGAGTATGGGTGGCACATGAATATTTCCCGGACTTTTAAAGCAGGCCACGGAAAGCATTGC
The DNA here is from genome assembly GCF_001274635.1 of Persicobacter sp. CCB-QB2. GTDB lineage: Bacteria > Bacteroidota > Bacteroidia > Cytophagales > Cyclobacteriaceae > Persicobacter > Persicobacter diffluens. The sequence goes on from NZ_LBGV01000002.1 coordinate 143, forward strand.
CATCAACGGTACCGGTCAACCCATCCATGATCAGTCCGGAATTCCGGAAGTCATCTATCAGGGAACGCTGGATCATTTCTCTGAGAAAACCCGCGACCGTTTCTTCCTTCGAATGTGCGGAGGGCGCATCGGACTGCAGCACTACCCGATGCCACAGCGATCGGTAACCGATCAACAGAAAGAGCTGGCCGCACTACAATCCGCCGTCCAACAAAGGGGGAACACCCACCGGTATTTCGTCGGGCCATCATCACAGAGCAGGACCTGATCATCCCCACCAACAATCAACATCACTACTGGCAACAATTTCCACAAACCGAAATCACCACCATTCCCGGCGCACACTATCCTTTTGCTGCCTGGGAAAATTGGGAACAGTTAATCACTTTAGTGACGACGGTATGCTGATCAATAAAGAACTTGTGCAGCAGTCCGGTTTCGGGACAGCCTGCAGACTTACGATGAAGCCGCATTCGTGCAGGCAGAAATGGCAGAACATCTGTCCGGGCTGATCCGGCAATACATTCCCGGAGAACAATCCGAGATGCCTGGAAATAGGTTGTGGTTCCGGTATGCTCAGCCGAAGAATGCCGCATGATCAGATCGATCAATACTGGGGAATGACCTGGTGGATGAGAGTCTGCCCATCATCCGGCAACACCGACCGGACCTGCATCCGCTTCCGGGAGATATTGAAAAATCCTTTTACCGGACGAACTGGACCTGATTGTTTCCGGATCCACCTTCCAGTGGGTACAACAGCCGGAAGTCTTTTACCAAAAGCTACACCGGCAAATGTTACCGGGCCGCTTGCTTTGCTTCTCCACCTTCGGACCGGAGAACTGCAGAGAGATCGACAGCTCACCGGACAAGGACTGCACTACCAGACCATCGAAGCCTATCCGAAGCTTATGCCGGACTTTGAACTACTGCATGCAGAAGAAACCACCTACACGCTTTACTTTGAAAACGCCAGGGAAGTCCTGCGCCACATCAAAGCCACCGGAGTAAACGGACTGCAGGCATCCATGAAAGTAGCCGACCTGATGAGGTTCCAGCGCGAATACCAAAAGCAATTCCAAGCCCCCAAAGGAGTAAGTCTGACTTATCACGCTATTTACATCATTGCGAAAGCACGCTAGTATTTTTTCATTCATCCCAATGTACATCCGATATGAAACCAATATTCATCACCGCTATTGATACCGACGCCGGTAAAACTTACGCTACCGGACTCTTTGCCCGCTTCCTGCAGCAAAAAGGTTACAACACCATCAGCCAGAAACTCTCGCAGACAGGTTGTGAAGAGGTATCCGAAGATATTGAGGTGCATCGTAAGCTGATGGGTATTCCCATGCAGGAGGTTGATACAGCTGGACTGACTTGCCCGTACATCTTTCCATACCCGGCTTCTCCACACCTTTCAGCAGCAATGGTCGGTCAGAGAGAATTGATCCGGAAGTAATTACCAAAGCCACCGAACAACTTTGTGAGCAATACGAAAAGGTGGTGGTGGAAGGAGTGGGAGGAATCTACGTTCGTTAAATGAGGACGTCACTTTGCTGGACTATCTGCAGGAGCAGCATTACCCCATCATCCTGGTAAGTTCTGCCAAGCTGGGCAGTATCAACCACACACTGCTGACACTGGAGATTGCGAAAACCGCGGACTGGATGTAAGAGGTATCATCTATAATCGCATCGCTGATCACAGCGAACTCATTGCAGAAGATAGCCGTAAAGTGTTCTTGAAATTCCTGAAGCAATTCGGATTCCCGGAGGTATTGGTGGAAATCCCGAAAGTGGAGGAGGGGAAAGACTTACCGGAGATTGATTTCAATGCCTTACTATAATCACTCCCGAAATTTTGGACAAAGAAAAACCCAATAGTTATCGCTATTGGGCCCCAAAACTTAACCTACTTATGACTCCTGAAAATGCATTAGGTTTATAGAAAACCTTCTTTTGCCTTTCAATTATAATAGTGCGAACTCCAACCAATTCCCGCAGTTAAAATCCACCTTTTTTCAATCCGAAAGTTATTCGCTATTAAGCTCCGATAGCGAATCCCTGAATTCACCCCACCTAAAATACATTATGTTAAATATAATACATAATGAAAAACCCTCCGAAAAGGGCTGCAAAAAAGTATGGACAAAGAAAAACCCAATAGTTATCGCTATTGGCCCAAAACTTAACCTACTTATGACTCCTGAAAATGCATTAGGTTTATAGAAAACCTTCTTTTGCCTTTCAATCATAACAGTGCGGGTTCAAACCAATTCCGCAGTCCCGGGGCCAGTTTTTTTTCATATATCGGAAAGATTACAAATTATAAGCGAAGGATCACAAATATTTAATCAAAGTAAGCTCAATCGGTAAAGGATTCCGGAAATCACCTCAAGCAGCCATCACAGTTACTGATGAATATTCAATCCTTGTCTTTTCCTACTCTCGCTTATAATTTGTTATCCTCGCGGCTACAACCTTCTTTCTATTCACTACATGCGAACATCCCTTTCGATTACAGATTATAAGTCTGCCGGAACCCTGTTTTTTTGACCAAATCGCTGTTAAAAGCCCTGTATCGCTTATAATTTGTTATCCAAACCAGATTTTTAGTCTGTTCATGCTACTTTGATTCGCGTATTCTCATGAATCTAATCACTTATTTCTGACGATCCTGAGTAATCAATACTCCTTTCATTTCTCTTTTACACTCTTCGCTTATAATTTGTAATCTTAAAACCTTCTTTTAAATCTTTTATATCTTTTAATACTTTAAGACACTACAACTCGCTGATAATCAGATTATTAATGATTGTTTGGATTACAAATTATAAGCCTAACGATAACAAATATAAGTCATTGGATTACAAATTATAAGTCTAACGATAACAAATTATAAGCGAGGATTACAGATTATAAGTGAGGGTTACAAATTATAAGTCTAAATAGTATTTTACCATGTTCAACATTGTTAAGGTTCATAACAATTTCGCTCAGAATGCTCAGTATAATATTTCCGAAACCGGAAAAAACATTCTCTATATGGTGCTTGGGATGTACAAAGAAAATCAGACGGTGGACACGGTTTATGAAAATTCCTGAAAGACATGGCGCTAGTTGCGAATAAGAGTATTAACTATCATCAATTCAAAACCGCTTGTGAAGAGTTGTCCGGACGAATCAAAGGAAGTCTATTCCCACGCTATTTGTAGATCTTCCGGATGTAAGAAGCAGTCTTACCCCTTTTTCAAGATGATTGAATACCAGGAGAACGAAGGATATATCAAAGTAGTACTGAATGATGAACTGAAACCTTTGTGGATAACCTGACCAAAAATTTCACCCTGTTGAACCTACAGCAAGGCATGGCGCTAACAGGTAAATACACCAAAAGAATTTTCGACTACATTTCCTCTATCCGTAATTTTAAAGATCATTATGGAAAATATCCTTATATCGACCTGTTGGAGTTTAAAAACCTCATGCATTTAAGTGAGGAGGATTACTCTAAATTTGGAATATTCAGGGTAAGAATCTTAGATAAGGCAATTAAGGAGATTAATAAGTATTCGGACTTCAATGTGCGATACACACCGGTCAAAAAAGGAAGGAAGATTATCGGGCTCACCTGGCAGATCAGTAAAAACCCAAAAAGCAAAGTGATATTCTGGAATACGAAGGAGTGCAATACTTCCGGTCTACGATTGTAAAACTGAACTCTGTAGCCAAGTCATTGAAAGACGAAACCTATCGGATGCTGATAAAGGCGATTCATAGTGGCGAAGTCAATCATCGAGATCCTTATGAAGTGGAGAAGTTCATACTAGAAACATTGAGTCAGGTCTGATCAGGTGGTATCCCAAAACTTAAATGCGCTACAAAAAGTATTATATACGCTACATATTGTTACTCAACTCCTTTCTGTAAATAGGTTTTATCAGAGAGTATCTTGTGTTTGTATCGGAGACCAGGATCTTCCTCTATAATGCTTATCGAAGGAATAAAAATGCAATCCCCGGAGAATATAAAGATACTACCATGAGTACCATACCTGCTGAATACAAAAACTACCGCATTATAAAACACAACAAACTCATCAATGCAAAAGAAAAGCTGAATACCCTTCAGCATCGCATCATCGTTTTGATGTCCTCTAAAATCAAGAAGGGAGATACTCACTTTAACACGGTTTATTTTAAGATAAGACATATTTTGGGACGAGGGGATCGTGATAATATCGGTAGCGGATATGAACGGGTCAGACAGGCAGCTAAAGAATTAGTCCACGCTTCTTTAGAGGTGGAGAATCAAAATGGAAAATGGGCAGCTTATTCTCTAATCACAGTAGCATCCGGTAATAAAAAAGAAGACTTCATCACGGTAAAGTTTAGTGATGAAATGAAACCATTCTTCCTGCAATTGGAAAGCAACTACACCCAATATACTTTGAGTAATGTGTATCATTTCCAAAGTGCCTATAGTTTTCGCGTTTATGAATTACTGCGACAGTACTATCCTAAGGTTTCCAAAATAGCAATTGAATACCAATACCTCCGAGATTTGATAGGATTAGATGAAAGGAGTTATGCCCGGTTTTCGAATTTCAAAAAAAGGGTTTTAGAGGTCGCTCAAAAAGAGATCAATCAATTCTCAGACATGATGATTGACTTTGAGTTAGAGCGATCAGGGAAATCCGTTGTTCAGATTACCTTTTCCATGAGGCCAAACAGGAAGGTTAGTCCATCAATCGAGCTTCCAGAACAAGATCACGGTGTAAAAGATGTGTCCTATGAGATCATCAGGGAGACTCAATCCAATACTTGTCCTTTATGGTTATCAGAGGGAGTTTACCAAGGAATGTTGAGTAAATTCGGTTCGGACTTACTCCAGTTTGCGATACAGCAAACAGAGGAGAGGAAGCATATACAAAAACCAGCAAACTATCTTCATAAAGGATTGAAAGAAGGATGGCTGACAGAGGAGTTTAATCAGTTCAATCAACAACAAGAAAGAGTATTATTCTCTCTGGAGGAATCATTTGCAACACATAACAATAACCGAAGACAAGAAATATTTCAACAATATGACTCTAAAGACCTTCGAGATGAATACATCCTTGAGCTTGAATACAACAAAACTTACAGTAGTCATCGAAGATTGTATTTACACCAATGGGAATCCGGTGAAATATCTGATAGCGCATTAGGCTGTTACAAAGGATGGCTTTTGAAGAAATTCGGAGAGCTGAAAGATTGGGATAAAAAGGTTTTCACTCAAGAACAGTTCAAAAAAGTATAGACAAAGAAAAACCCAATAGTTATCGCTATTGGGCCCCAAAACTTAACCTACTTATGACTCCTGAAAATGCATTAGGTTTATAGAAAACCTTCTTTTGCCTTTCAATTATAATAGTGCTGTACTATCCCGATCTCCGCAGAACTATTTCCGTTTTTTTTCAATCAATCAAATTATTTCCTTCTCAAAAGCTATTCAATTGACTAATACTTGTCTGTTATTGACAACTATACCGGATCCACATAAATAGTCTTATCCGCAACCTGTTCCCCGTCAATATACGTTACCATCCTCCAGGGACCTATCTTGTCTTCTATTGTTGGGCCGAAGACGGAATCTCCCAGATAAAAAAGATATTCATTCTTATTAATCGGGACTTCTCCTGTAAACGGAGGTCGGACTCTACCCGCTTCATCCTTCACTCCCGGATGTTCAATCCTAAAAGTGATTCGCTTCCCTTTTCCCTTGGAAATCTTCAATACATAACCGAACTCCCGATCCAACTCTGCAGGTACCCGGTCCGTCAGTTTTTTGAAATCCGGTAAACTCAGTTGTTCCCGGTCCCATTTTTCGTACTCTCCGTAATTAATCATCTGCACTTCGGCAGTCTTTTTCTTTCTGGCCATTCACTCAATACTTCAATCAGATCTGTTTATTCAAATACCTTTTATTAGGCCACTTAACATCCTTTTACACAAGTGATTACAATCACCTCCTTCAAGCCCTTCTAACTGTTTGGTTGCCCGATAAACCTCCCTTCAAATCACCCCCAATTTAGGAAAAATGAAACTTAATGAAATTGCCTAACTTGCAGACGGAAAATGTTCGTTCGGAAAAACCCGGTCATGGAAGAGACTATCAATATCATTAGCAGAAGTCTGCGTCAGCAAGGATTCAATAACCAACTCACAGAACGCACCATTCAGGAGATCCTGACTGAAGGCGGGCGTATCAAACAGCCACAGGAGCTGAACACAGAGATCAGAGTAGAGATTGAAAACCTGGAAAATGAAGCGCAGAATGCTTTCAAAACCGCTTTTGAAGGTGACCATAAACAATTGATTCTCTTCGCACATTTCGTCGCCGCTTTCCTTCAGGAAAAAGACAAAGGAATCATCCGGACCGGACATGAGCTCTGGAAAGTCATTAACCGCCGGCAGTTTTCCGATGAGCAGCTGACCCAGCTCCTGCGGGAAGTAGACCCTGCCACTAATCACCATTTCGGACTCGGCAGCAGTTTGATCAACTCATAAAAGAGAACGAACAACTTTCTAAAGCAGGCGGACAGGCTAAAGTCATTGATCTTCATCCAGAAATCGAAAAAAGGTTACCAGGTAACTTTAGTACTCAACTGACCCGCGATTTCTCCGAAAATGAAGTGAAGTCATTACATGCCATCATTGGAATATTCAATCAGGCCAAAGAGCGGGAAGCCATGACTTACATCCGGGAATATGATGAATGGACCCTGGAATTTGAGATGAGTCAATACTATGAATTTTTCGGCCTACCCAAAAAAGAAGAAAAGGATGGTTACGCCCGTTTTGATACCCGCGGACAAAACCGTGCACGCACCGGACTGGTTGAATTATCCAACCGGAAATTCATCATTCCGGAAGAGTATAACCAGGGTGATGTACATGTAAAGAAACTCAAGATACGGTCGCTTATTGACATTAAGGAAATCTCTGAGCACACCAAGCATCAGGGCAAGGCCTATCAGGCCATCGCGAAAACCAAGCATATCAAAATTTCTATTGACGGCATCTTCCTGAAGGATTTTGAGCAGAACTTCTTCCGCCTCCCAATCGACCTGAACAAGCAGATCGCCCAGACCCTGGGAGTAAAACGCGTATCCTCCGCCGTGCAGTTCTTCATCATCAACCTTTATGCCCTGGCCGAGCAGTCTTCCTCCGGAATTGTGGAGCAAACTTTCGAATCACTCATCGAAACCATGCGGCTGGAAAAAGCCTACCAGCAGCGCCGGAAAAAGCGTGTTCAGGAACGCATTGATCAAGCCATTGCCTGCGCCATTGACCTGGGAGTAATCACCAAATACGAACGCGCAAAAGTCATCAGTTCGGAGCTCGATATTTTCCGGTTTTACCTGAGTCCGGAACTCATGAATTAAGGGGTAAATCCGCCCGGAATTTTCCTTTTTTTTAAAGCCTTTTTTTACTGCTAAAACCAGCTGGTTTTTCGTCTTTCTGTAAGCTCATTTTCCACCCTTTTTTTAATGAAAATCCTGCGGAAAAATCTGATTCCATTCTGTTTTTTTCAGATTTTCCTTTAATCGGGTTCATGGGTCATTTTCCGAGTCAGATTAAGTGCCGACGGAAAAAATGAACCCAACTTCAATATTCGTGACGTAATTTTAGTTGCCTAATTCTTCGTTTATGTAATTATACTTTTAAAAAATATAACAAAACAACAACGGCAACTAAAACTACGCTTGTTGTTGTTTTATTGTTTTATTGTTTTATTGTTTTAGGGGCTTGTAACCTCTTGATTTCCAGTGTAGTTACAAGCGCTTAGGCAACTAAAATGACGTCAACGGCAGTTAAAATGCCCCCAACGGCAGTTAAAATGCCCCCAACGGCAGCTAAAATGCCCGAAGACGGCGACTAAAAATACGTTTAGTTAACAATAATTACGTTAGGTTAATTAAAATTACGTAGTTTTGGCTTTTCGATCCGGATTGACGGAAAAAGTGAAACGAAAGAAGCCGGACGAAAATGAGCCCCAAAAACTATGAGTAAATTTAGTGAGATAGTAGCCTCAATTGAGAAGTACCGACTGGTCGTTAAATCCAATGATTTGGTGAACAGCAGGCAACACTTCAATGCCATGCAGCAACGGATTATTTTGAATGCTTTGGCGATGATTGACGAGCGGAAAGAATACGGCGAATGGATTGAAATCCGATTGAGCATTCATGATATTTTAGGCAAGCCGGAAGGAAGGAAAGTTGGCGGGAGCGAATACCGCGCAGTGAAGGAAGCGACGATCAAACTGACAGAGTCTTCAGTGCAAATGGAGCGGGTCCAACCGTCAGGTAAGATTCGCTGGGAGTCGATCTCTTTCATTTCCTACGCTACGGGAGAAGAAGGGAGTGATGAGGTGATGATTCGTTTCGATCCGGCGATGAAGCCATTCCTGTTGAACCTGAAGAGTAACTTCACCACCTACACCCTGGAGCAGGTTCACCGCTTCCGGAAAGTGCATTCCATTCGGATTTATGAGCTTTGCAAGCAGTATTTTCCGAACATCAAAGAGCGGAGGTTTCAGTTGTCGGAGTTTAAATACCTGTTGACTTTGGAAGATAAATACCCTAAGGTCAGTAATTTAGTGAGGGCGGTATTGCATCCTTCTTTGGAGGAAATTAATAACTATTCAGACCTGAATATCGAATACAAGCTATTGCCGGAGCGCTCCAGATCCAAGAAAGAGATTGTCTTCATTACCAGGGCAAATGAGAACTATAAGGCGGAATACGATCCGAAATCGAACCTTTTCCAACCAGTGGAGATGGAAGAGCATACTGCTCCGGAATCATCAAAAACTGTTGATATTGAGCCGGTAGAGCTGGAATCCAATATCACCAAAACGCCTGAGGTACCGGTTAATCCTGTTCAGGAAGCACCTGCCGGATTACCCGTGGAAGACCTGACTCCTCCGGAAAAACTACCGCAATGGCTGAGCGATGCCAACTTTGCTAATATGGCCAGGATCGGAGGAAAGGAACTGGTGATGTTCGCGCTGGGCGTCATTGAAGCCAAGGACAATATCGATAACAAGATGGGCTATCTCTACCAGGGGTTGAAGAAGGGTTGGTTCGAGGAGATGTTTACCCTTCATCAGCGAAAGCAACAGGAAGACCGGAAAGAGGTGGAAAGAAGGGAAGCCGAGCAGGCACGAATGGCAGCCCAAAAGCAGGAAGAAGAGCACGAGCGGATCATCAAGGAAGTCTTTGGAAAGCATAATTACCACCAACGATTGAAGATGCTGGAGTTGAAAGATAGTGAGAATGAGCGTTTTGAGTACATCTATACCCTGGAGTTTGATCCCGAGTATGAAGGACACAAACTCCATTACCTGAATGAATGGCTGGCCAATACCCCTCAGAATCAGCCCTTTCACTGTATTCCGGATGGCTGCTGAAGAAATATGGCAAGCAGAGCGACTGGGATTTGAATGCGTTCTTGAAGGAAAAAGGGTTTTGAGTGATCCCTGAGTATAACCTCTACATGGGTGCTTATCTGGTGGAGAATCCTTCTACATGGGTGCTTTTCGGGTTGGTCGATGCTTGCATTAAAGCCTGAATTTCCGCCATTTCTGCACCTTGGTGCTTATCTGGTATTTTTTATCAAAACCCACTCAGTTGCTTTAATTGGCTCTTTTTAAAGGCTTTGTGCCAGTAAAGCACCCATTTTAAATCGAAAATCAAGGGAATTTTACTGCCCGAATAACATTCCTGCAGTTCCTAACAGGGCTTCTACCGACATATGAAAAGCATTAGATTTATTGGAATAATCATATAATTACATTGGTGCTT
>NZ_LBGV01000002.1:25000-31064 GCF_001274635.1 Persicobacter sp. CCB-QB2
TGAAGATGCCGCTTACCCGCCACGGGACGGAAAGACCCCATGAACCTTTACTACAGCTTTACATTGACATTGGGTAACTGATGTGTAGGATAGGCGGGAGACTGTGATCCTGCGTCGCTAGGCGTAGGTTAGTCATTGGTGAAATACCGCCCTTCGGTTATCTGATGCCTAATCCCAAAAGGAGACATTGTATGGCGGGTAGTTTGACTGGGGTGGTCGCCTCCAAAAGAGTAACGGAGGCTCCCAAAGGTACCCTCAGCACGCTTGGTAACCGTGCGCAGAGTGTAATAGCATAAGGGTGCTTGACTGTGAGGCCTACAAGCCGAGCAGGAACGAAAGTTGGGTATAGTGATCCGGTGGTTCCGCATGGAAGGGCCATCGCTCAAAGGATAAAAGGTACTCTGGGGATAACAGGCTGATCTCCCCAAGAGCTCACATCGACGGGGAGGTTTGGCACCTCGATGTCGGCTCGTCACATCCTGGGGCTGGAGAAGGTCCCAAGGGTTGGGCTGTTCGCCCATTAAAGTGGCACGCGAGCTGGGTTCAGAACGTCGTGAGACAGTTCGGTCCCTATCTGTGGTGGGCGTTGGAAATTTGAGGAGACCTGTCCTTAGTACGAGAGGACCGGGATGGACATACCGCTGGTGTATCAGTTGTGCCGCCAGGTGCATTGCTGAGTAGCTACGTATGGATGAGATAAGCGCTGAAAGCATCTAAGCGCGAAACTCGCTCCAAGATGAGATTTCCTTTAAGGGTTGTTATAGACGATGACGTTGATAGGCTACAAGTGTAAAGGCAGAGATGTCATAGCTGAGTAGTACTAATTGCCCGAACACTTTCTCGTATGGGCTTTGCCCCATAAAAGCAAAGACCCATAGCTATGGTTAATCAGCTTGAGATGATTAACACCGATCGAAAGATCAATTCCTTAGTGGAATGCTCCTCAATACTGTCTTAAAGAATCTAAAAAATATTGAAGAAACTAATGGTGGTTATTGCGAGGGTGAACACCTCTTCCCATTCCGAACAGAGAAGTTAAGCCCCTTAGCGCCGATGGTACTGCAATCACATGTGGGAGAGTAGGTCGCCGCCAGTTTGTTATTCTAAGCTCAATCTTTTGGTTGGGCTTTTTTTTTCTACTGCCAATTCGAGCATTAGATCTAATTATAATATAAATCAGCTGACCGGTTTTTCAAGACCGGTTTTCTTTTATTAATACTATTTAACATAATGTGATTTTTGTATGAGTGGCTCCTTTGGTGGGGTGTTCTTCTTGATATTAAACCCGAAGCATTATCCTTGTCTGTGAGATTCCAGGAGCGTGAGCTGGCTTCGGAGAGAGGTTGAGAATACTGAAAGTAAGTAAAGCGGCTCTTCTTTTAAAGGAGCGTTGTTTGATTGTTTATTTAACATAATGCAACTGAGGTAGAATTAAATCTTATTTATCAGACCTAAATTATCCAAATAGGGCTAGTTTAAAAGCTAAATTCGTCCTATTTTCAAGACTATATGCCATCTCATTCAGTCATGAAATCACAGATCACCAATTTTCTAAGACAAAAACAAAAGCTGCTTAACCTCTCCGCTATTGAAAAGCAGGCCGGACTTCCTGTAAGTGTATTGGGTAAAATCCTGAGAGGTGAACGCGTCCTGACGGATAAACATGCTGAGCTTTTACTTCCGGTCCTTCAACAGGAATACGGTTACCCGACAGACGGAAAGCGCTGCCGCATTATCTCTTTCCTGAACCACAAAGGCGGAGTGGGTAAAACCACCACAACGGTTCATTTAGGCAGAGCACTTTCACTGATGGACAAGAAAGTCTTAATTGTTGATTTTGATCCGCAAGCCAATGCGACCGATCACCTGGGGATAGAACATGAAGACAGTAATATTTCACATGCACTACTGGATGATCAGGCTCTTCCGGTCATTTCCATCTATGATCACTTCGATCTGGTTCCGGGAGATATCGACCTGGCACAGGTTCCCCGTAAATTTTCCGGAAGCGCTACACAATATATCCGTTTAAAAGCTGCTCTGGATCCGATTAAGGACCAGTATGATTTCATCCTGATTGACTGCCCGCCATCTTTGGAATACTTTACCCAGAATGCATTGAATGCTTCCACTGAAGCGATTATTGTATCTGCTCCCACACGTTTGTCTTTGAAGGGAATTCCATTGGCGATTGAGACGATTGATGAATTGAAAATGGTGAATCCATCCCTGGAATTATTAGGGGTCGTCATCACAGATTCCGAAAGACTGAAAGTCAGTAAGCGATCAGAAGAAAACCTCCGGGACAGCGGGCTTCCGATTTTCAAAACCGTTATACGTCATTTCAAACATTACAAAGAAGCTTCTGAAGAAGGCCTGACTATCTTCGATTGCTTCCCGAAACATCACAGCACAAGCGATTACCAAAAACTCGCTAAAGAAATCATCTATGGCTAGAAGAACCATTGACTTTAAAGGAAGTCAGCAAGAGATACAGAAGAGAAAGCAAACCGCCAGAGTTATTGCGGGTATAGATACAGAAATCACCCTGGATATTCTTCCGGAACTGGACTTGTTGATTCCTCGTCCAAATCAGGAGGAAATTGAACTTTTAGAAGAAAGCATCCTGAAAGAAGGGCTTCGGGAACCTATCTCCGTATGGAAGCATGAAGGCAAACAAATCATCGTAGATGGGCATAACCGATACGCTATACTTAAGAGGAATAACCTCCCAATAGAAATCAATATCATTCATTTTGAGGATATTGAGTCAGTAAAGGATTGGATGATTGACACACAATTAGGAAGAAGAAACCTGACCGATGAGAAGCGTGCTTACCTGATTGGAATGAAGTATGAGCGGGAAAAACTCCCTCGTGGCAGAAAAGAAAAATTGGACTCAGAAAAGAGGAAAAATTTTCCTCTTTTAAAGGAAAATCCAGCAAATACTTCCTCTAAAGAAATTGGGAAGCAGAATAATTTAAGTGATCGTACCATTCGGAATCACGCTGTTTTCTACCGTGGTGTAAACCTTTTGAGCAAGCAAATGAAAGATGATTTGCTGGAAGGAAATATTAAGATCAGCAAAGGAAATCTGAAAACCATCGCACAACATGCCAGTCAGATCAGGACTCCGATTGAAAACCTCCAGGAGGTGAAAAGCATTGTCGATCGGTTCACGATTTCAGGCAAAACCAACCAACCAGCTGTTCCGGAAGTTCACCAGCTCCAGGAAGAGTTGTTACAGAAGATAAAACAAGTCTATCAAAAATCAGCCTCGATGCCGGACTTTGACCGCAACCAGATACTGGAGACTTTAGGAAGCTGGGTGAAGCTGGAACAGGAAAAGCTTTCAAAATAAGCGGATCCCTTTTCCGCTTACTTTTTGACCTCTAAATTCGCCCCGATCATCCCATCTTGATTTTTAAACTATGGATACGAAAGCACTTTTAGACTTTGATAAAAACCACCTTTGGCATCCCTATACTTCCATGATTGACCCGCTGCCGGTTTATCCGGTGGAATCTGCTCATGGATGTAAACTCAAACTTGCGAATGGAAAAGAACTGATTGACGGAATGTCTTCCTGGTGGTGTGCTGTTCATGGTTATAATCACCCGGTGTTGAATGAGGCGATAACTGCGCAGACTCAAAAGATGTCCCATGTGATGTTTGGAGGAATTACTCACCAGTCAGCCGTTGAACTCGGACAGCTTTTAGTAGAACTCACTCCAAAACCACTGCAGAAAGTATTCCTGGCGGACTCCGGATCTGTTGCTGTGGAAGTGGCGCTGAAGATGGCAATTCAATACTGGTACAGCCAGGGCAATACGAAAAAGAATAAGATGCTTACCATCCGGTCCGGCTACCATGGTGATACCTTCCATGCCATGTCGGCTTGTGATCCGGTTAATGGTATGCATCATATCTTCTCCGGAGTCCTCCCGATTCACCACTTCGCCGACCAACCCAAAAGCCGCTTTGACGGGGAATGGGATCCGTCGGATATTCAAAGTATGCGCGAGCAGTTGGAGCAATATCATGAGGAAATCGCTGCCGTTATCCTCGAACCTGTACTGCAGGGAGCGGGAGGGATGTGGGCTTATCATCCGCAATACCTGACCGAACTCCGCGCACTTTGTGACGAGTTCAATGTCCTGTTGATTTTCGATGAAATTGCCACCGGCTTCGGACGCACCGGTAAACTCTTCGCGATGGAACACGCCAATGTAGTACCGGATATTCTTTGTGTGGGAAAAGCCATCACCGGCGGATATATGACTTTGTCAGCCACCATGACCACCGATCATGTTGCGGAAATCATCTCTTCCAACAGTCCGCACGTCTTCATGCACGGTCCTACTTTTATGGGTAATCCATTGGCTTGTGCAGTAGCTGTAGCCAGTTTGAAATTACTCCTTGAAAACAACTGGGAGCAGCAGGTGGAATCCATCCATCAGGTTTTAGCTGCAGAAATTCTCCCGCTTAAAGATTGGGAACAAGTTGCCGACACCCGGGTAATTGGTGCGGTAGGAGTCGTGGAAATGAAAGCAGCGGTCGATATGGCTTCCATTCAAAAACAATTCGTGGAGCAGGGAATCTGGGTACGTCCATTCGGTAAACTTATCTATATCATGCCGCCATTTATCATCTCTGATCAGGAGTTAAAACAGTTGATTCATGGGATGAAATCTGTAATTTCAACACTCTGATTAAAAAGATGATGTATAAGCACTGGCAAACACAACTCAACCTACTACAAGAACAGGACAGCTATCGAAGTCTGAAGCATGTAGAACCACTGGGCGGACCGTGGGTCAACTTCGAAGGACAGCGTATGCTCAACCTTTCTTCCAATGATTATCTGGGGATCGCGCATGATCCGCAACACCTGCGGAACTTCTATACCCAAATCACGGAAGACAGCCTGTTCGATCAGTTCGGTTTGAGTGCGACCTCTTCCAGATTGCTTACCGGTAATCATCCCGCTTATCAGGAACTGGAGCGCACGCTTTGCTACCACTATCAGAAAAGCGGAGCACTGATGTTCAACTCCGGCTACCACGCTAATCTAGGTATACTGCCGGCGCTTATCGGAAAAGGTGACCTCATACTTTCCGACAAGCTGAACCATGCCAGTATCATCGATGGTGCCCGTTTGTGTGATGCGGATTTACTTCGTTACAAACACCTCAACTACGAGCATCTTCGTTCCTTCCTGGAAAAGAACCGAAGCAAATACCGGCAGGTCATCATCATCACCGAAACCATCTTTAGTATGGACGGAGATGTGGCCGACCTGCAACAACTCTGTGCGCTGAAAGAAGAGTTCGACTGCCTGCTCTACATTGACGAAGCCCATGCGATCGGAACTCGGGGTGAACACGGACTCGGGATTTGCGAAGAGCAAAATGTAATAGACAGCGTCGACATCATCAGCTGTCCTTTGGGGAAAGGAATGGCTTCCATAGGTTGCTTTACCATGATGGATGAAGTACTGCAGGAGTACCTGATCAATAAGATGAGGCCTTTGATTTTCACCACAGCCTTACCCCCGATCAACATCGCCTGGACCCAATATGTCTTCGGTGAAATACTGAGGAGTAAAGCCAAGAGAGATCATCTAAAAGACCTTTCAGTCCATAGCCAGAAGTCACTATCAGATAGCGGATTCAAGGTAGAGAGTGAAAGTAATATTTTACCCTTGATTTTGGGAGAAAACGAACTTACTGTCCGTACAGCAAAGGCCCTTCAGGACGGTGGATTTCTGGTATTTCCCATCCGTCCGCCATCAGTTCCAAAAGGCAGTTCCAGGTTGAGAATCTCCCTGACAGCAGACATCCGGAAAGAAGATTTAACCTCCTTTATTGATATTCTCCAAAAGTCATAAGTAGCGGAAACCCACTGCGGCCAAACGGGAAATTTTTGGTAATTTGCCCACATGGAAACGCAATGGATGAGGCAGCAGGGCAGTGAGGCTTTGCTTATTTTTTTCTCAGGTTGGGGGCAGGATCCCGAACCATTCCGGAAGATCACTTCCGATATTTTCGATGTATTGATCGTT